>NZ_FSRA01000003.1:0-1121 GCF_900129465.1 Chitinophaga niabensis
AATGATACTACTATTACCCAGGTGATACATGTTCAGGATACAACTGCTCCGGTATTTGCTGTGGCCGCCCCGGCTGATACTACGGTAGATTGTAATAGTGTACCGGCACAACCGGTGATCACTGCTACAGACAATTGTTCTGTAACACCGAACATCACGGTAACAAGGAATGAAGTACGGACCAACGGTACCTGCGCTAACAGTTATATCTTAACTCGTACCTGGACCGCTACAGATGAATGTGGTAATGATACCACTATCACGCAGGTGATCCATGTTCAGGATACCGTTGCACCAAGGTTTAATGCAATCGCCCCTGCGGATACCACTGTGGATTGTAACAGTGTTCCTGCTCAGCCGGTGATCAATGCTACCGATAACTGCTCTGCTACCGGTAATATTACCATAACCAGGAATGAGGTTCGTACCAACGGTACCTGCGCTAATACTTATACTCTCACCCGCACATGGACAGCTGTTGATGAATGTGGTAATGATACTACTATCAGACAGATCATTCATGTTCAGGATACTGCTGCTCCGGTATTCTCTGTGGTTATCCCAGCTGATACTACAGTAGATTGTAACAGCGTACCTGCTCAGGCAGTGATCACCGCTACAGACAATTGTTCTGCAACAGGTAATATCACCATAACCAGGAACGAAGTACGCACTAATGGTACATGTGCCAACAGCTACACCCTCACCCGTACATGGACGGCTGTAGATGAGTGTGGTAATGATACCACCATTACGCAAGTGGTACATGTTCAGGATACAACGGCTCCGGTGGTAACTACGGTTATCCCGGCTGCCAGAACGGTAGATTGTGATGCAGTTCCTGTTCAGGAAGATATCACGGCTACTGATAACTGCTCTGCAGTTCCGAATATCTCAGTAGTTAAGAACGAAGTTCGCACCAATGGCGCCTGCGCTAATACTTATACCCTCACCCGTACATGGGTAGTAAGCGATGAGTGCGGTAATGATACCACTATCACACAAGTACTCACCGTGCAGGACACAACTGCTCCGGTGGTAACCGTGGTTATACCAGCAACCAGAACCGTAGATTGTGATGCAGTTCCTGTTCAGGAAGATATCACAGCTACTGATAACTG
>NZ_FSRA01000003.1:2966-4150 GCF_900129465.1 Chitinophaga niabensis
AATGATACTACTATTACCCAGGTGATACATGTTCAGGATACAACTGCTCCGGTATTTGCTGTGGCCGCCCCGGCTGATACTACGGTAGATTGTAACAGTGTACCTGCCCAACCAGTGATCACTGCTACAGACAACTGTTCTGTAACGCCAAATATCACTGTGGTGAGGAACGAAGTACGCACTAACGGTACTTGTCCTAATACTTATATCCTCACCCGTACCTGGACTGCTACAGATGAATGTGGTAATGATACCACCATCACCCAGGTGATCAACGTAAGAGATACGGCTGCACCGAGATTCGATGTAGTAGCGCCAGCAGACACCACCGTGGATTGTAACAGCGTTCCGGCTCAACCGGTGATCAATGCTACCGATAACTGCTCTGCAACAGGTAATATCACCATAACCAGGAACGAGGTTCGCACCAATGGATCTTGCGCTAACAGCTACACCCTCACCCGTACATGGACGGCTGTTGATGAATGTGGTAATGATACCACTATCACGCAGGTGATCAACGTAAGGGATACGGCTGCACCGAGATTCGATGTAGTAGCACCTGCTGACACCACTGTGAATTGTGATGCAGTTCCTGCTCAGCCGGTGTTCAATGCTACCGATAACTGCTCTGCTACCGGTAATATTACCATAACCAGGAATGAGGTTCGTACCAACGGTACCTGCGCTAACAGCTACACCCTCACCCGTACATGGACAGCTGTAGACGAATGTGGTAATGACACCACCATCACTCAGATCATTCATGTTCAGGATACTACTGCTCCGGTATTCACTGTGATTGTACCAGCTGATACTACAGTAGATTGTAACAGCGTACCTGCTCAGGCAGTGATCACCGCTACAGACAACTGTTCTGCAACAGGTAATATCACGATAACCAGGAACGAAGTACGCACTAATGGTACATGTGCCAACAGCTACACCCTCACCCGTACATGGACAGCTGTTGACGAATGTGGTAATGATACTACCATTACGCAAGTGGTACATGTTCAGGATACAACGGCTCCGGTGGTAACAACCATTATCCCGGCTGCCAGAACGGTAGATTGTGATGCAGTTCCTGTTCAGGAAGATATCACGGCTACAGACAACTGCTCTGCAGTTCCGAATATCAGCGTAGTTAAGAACGAAGTTCGCACCAACGGCGCCTGCGCTAA
>NZ_FSRA01000004.1 GCF_900129465.1 Chitinophaga niabensis
AATAAATATGGCAGCTACCTACTCTCCCGCATGATAGTGCAGTACCATTGGCCATGAGGGGCTTAACTTCTCTGTTCGGAATGGGAAGAGGTGAACACCCTCGGCAAAACCACCATAAGATCTTGTATATCTCTAGTCTTGACGACAATAATTTACATATTGGGAAGTTGTAAAACAATGCTCCTTGCGAAGCAAGACGAATAATAAAATTAAAGCTTACGGGCAATTAGTACTACTCGGCTTCGATATTACTATCCTTACACCTGTAGCCTATCAACGTCGTAGTCTCCGACGGCCCTTAAAAGTAAACTCATCTCGAGGTAAGTTTCACGCTTAGATGCTTTCAGCGTTTATCTTGCCCGTACATAGCTACTCTGCACTGCACCTGGCGGCACAACAGATACACCAGCGGTACGTACGACCCGGTCCTCTCGTACTAAGGTCATGTCCTCTCAATTTACTAACGATCACAACAGATAGGGACCGAACTGTCTTGCGACGTTCTGAACCCAGTTCACGTGCCACTTTAATCGGCGAACAGCCGAACCCTTGGGACCTTCTCCAGCCCCAGGATGTGACGAACCGACATCGAGGTGCCAAACCTCACCGTCGATATGAGCTCTTGG
This sequence comes from Chitinophaga niabensis, assembly GCF_900129465.1. NCBI lineage: Bacteria > Pseudomonadati > Bacteroidota > Chitinophagia > Chitinophagales > Chitinophagaceae > Chitinophaga > Chitinophaga niabensis. Next base: position 627 of record NZ_FSRA01000004.1, read on the forward strand.
GTGAGATCAGCCTGTTATCCCCGGAGTACCTTTTATCCTTTGAGCGATGGCCCTTCCATACAGAACCACCGGATCACTTTAGCCAGCTTTCGCTCCTGCTCGGCTTGTTTGCCTCACAGTCAAGCACCCTTATACTAATGCGCTCTACGTACGATTACCAACCGTACTGAGGGTACCTTTGCAAGCCTCCGTTACTTTTTAGGAGGCGACCACCCCAGTCAAACTACCCACCAAACAATGTCCTCCCTTACAGGAGTTAGACTCTAAATAACAGAAGGTTGGTATTTCAACGACGACTCCACAACTCCTGGCGAAGCTGCTTCAAAGTCTCCCAACTATCCTACACATCTGGCATTCAAAATCAATGTTAAGTTGTAGTGAAGGTTCACGGGGTCTTTCCGTCCCGTTGCGATTAACCGGCATCTTCACCGATACTACAATTTCACCGAGCTCGTGGTAGAGACAGTGTACAACTCATTAGACCATTCGTGCAGGTCGGAACTTACCCGACAAGGAATTTCGCTACCTTAGGACCGTTATAGTTACGGCCGCCGTTTACTGGGGCTTCAGTCAGAAGCTTTGGATTACTCCGAACATCCTTCCTTAACCTTCCAGCACCGGGCAGGTATCAGGCTCTATACGTCATCTTTCGATTTTGCAGGGCCCTGTGTTTTTGTTAAACAGTTGGTTGTACCATTTTACTGAGGCCACATCACTGTGGCACGCCTTATCCCGAAGTTACAGCGTCAATTTGCCTAGTTCCTTTACCACGGATCACTCGAGCGCCTTAGGATATTCTCCTCGACTACCTGTGTCGGTTTACGGTACGGGCTGCTATAACCTAACCTTAGAGGTTTTTCTTGGAAGTCTGATTAGGGACATTATCAACGCTGCCGAAGCTTTGTTGTACTATCAGGTTCAGCATCTCGAGCGGATTTTCCTACTCAAAATATACCTACTCCCTTTAACGCATACATCCGTGGATGCGCAGTCCTTTCACTACTCCGTTACCCCATCGAAATTATAGCAGGTACTGGAATATTCACCAGTTTGCCATCAGCTACGCCTTTCGGCTTTGCCTAAGGACCCGACTAACCCTGATCCGATTAGCGTTGATCAGGAACCCTTAGTCTTACGGCGAGAAGATTTTTCATCTTCTTTATCGTTACTTATGCCTACATTTTCTTTTCTGTACGCTCCAGCATACCTCGCAGTACACCTTCAATGCAGTACAGAATGCTCCCCTACCGATCACCCACCTAGTGGGGATCCTAAAGCTTCGGTGGTATGTTTGATGCCCGATTATTTTCCGTGCCCAAACCCTCGACCAGTGAGCTGTTACGCACTCTTTAAATGAATGGCTGCTTCCAAGCCAACATCCTGGCTGTTTTAGGGTTTGAACTTCGTTTGTTCAACTTAACATACGCTTAGGGACCTTAGCTGTTAATCTGGGTTATTTCCCTCTCGGCCATGGACCTTAGCGCCCACAGCCTCACTCCCGCAGATATGTCATAGCATTCGGAGTTTATTAGGGTTTGGTAGGCGGTGAAGCCCCCTAGCCCAATTAGTAGCTCTACCTCTATGACACGTCTATATACGAGGCTGTTCCTAAAAACATTTCGGGGAGAACGAGCTATCTCTCAGTTTGATTGGCCTTTCACCCCTATCCACAGGTCATCCCATAGCTTTTCAACGCTAATGAGTTCGGTCCTCCAGTTTGTGTTACCAAACCTTCAACCTGCCCATGGATAGATCACAAAGTTTCGCGTCTACCCCCACTGACTAAAGCGCCCTGTTAGGACTCGCTTTCGCTGCGGCTCCGTTACTGAAGAACTTAACCTCGCCAGTGAGGAGTAACTCGTAGGCTCATTATGCAAAAGGCACGCCGTCACATATTACTATGCTCCGACCGCTTGTAGGCGCACGGTTTCAGGTACTATTTCACTCTCCTGTTCGGAGTACTTTTCACCTTTCCCTTACGGTACTGGTTCACTATCGGTCTCTAGGGAGTATTTAGCCTTACCAGATGGTGCTGGCAGATTCACACAGGATTCCTCCGGTCCCGCGCTACTCAGGATACTGCTCGTCCATTGCAAGGTACGTCTACAGGACTATCACCTGCTGGGGTGTATCTTTCCAGATACTTCAACTTATTGCAACTTTCTAAATGCAGTCCTACAACCCCACAGCAGCACGCCGCTGTGGTTTGGGCTATTCCCCGTTCGCTCGCCACTACTTAGGGAATCATTAAATTATTTTCTTTTCCTACAGGTACTTAGATGTTTCAGTTCCCTGCGTTGGCCCCCTTGCGGGTAATACACCTTCAGTGTACTGGGTTGTCCCATTCGGAAATCTACGGATATAACGCTCGTTTGCAGCTCTCCGTAGCTTATCGCAGCTTACCACGTCCTTCTTCGCCTCCTAGAGCCTAGGCATCCACCATGCGCCCTTATTCGCTTTAAAAATCTTCGTATCACACGTCTTTCAGTGTTTTACAACTTTATTTCCCAATATGTCAAAGAACTTGTTCGCTGCCAGCTCCATAATTACTATGGTACTGTAACCTCTTC
>NZ_FSRA01000006.1 GCF_900129465.1 Chitinophaga niabensis
CCTGCTAACGGTGATCACATTGATCTGACCTTGTCAGCGAAGACAGATGGTATCATTGAAGCCTTAGAGAAACTGGAATTAATCCCAAGTGCAACTGGTGGTTTCACCTTTAATAAGAACGTAGAACTGGATGTAGTAGATAATGATCTTTCCGGTGCATCTATATTGCTGACTACTTCTTCTGCCAACTTACTGGAGGGTAATACAGCTACTATAACTGCCACTTTACAAGGTGGGCTGACAGCAGGAAGTGATCTTGTTATCACATTATCAAAAGCAGGTACTTCTGCAGTAGCTAATGATGAACACAATGCATTAACTACGATCACTATTCCTGCAAGCCAGAGTACAGGAACATTCACTTTGACAGCTAATACAGATGATCTGCTGGAACCTTCAGAAAACCTGGATATAGAAGGTACGGCTGCTGGTTTCACAGTTATCCCTGTTACTGTTAATATTACAGACCTAAATGGTCAGAATAGTAATAATAAGATATTCACTATAACGCCTGTTGCTGCATCAATTGCAGAAGGTAGTTCAACGGTTGTGAAGATCAGTCTTCCTGCCCCGCATAGAACACAGGATGCACTGACTATCACTTTAAGCAGAGGTGCTTTATCAAGCGCCTCCCTTCAGACGTCAGAATACAGTGACTTTACCGGATCGGTAGTAATACCGGCTGGAGGGAATGAGGTTACATTTAACCTGGATGCACTTACTGATAATATCATTGAACCAACCGAACAATTGCAGCTGGAAGCTACTGCAATGGTATACGGTACATCTATTACCGCGAAGACGACTGTATCGATCACAGATGTAACAGCCAGCAAGCTGATCACGATCACCGGTGCTACCACGGTAACGGAAGGCAGCAGCGTAACGATCACTTTCAGCCTGCCAGCAGGTACTACCACTGCAGAAGCCTTAGACATTGATCTGGCTGTAGCCGGAACTTCTACTGCTTTGCCTGCGGACTTTAATGGGGTATTCCCCACTAAGGTAACTATCCCTGCTAACGGTGATCACATTGATCTGACCTTGTCTGCGAAGACAGATGGTATCATTGAAGCCTTAGAGAAACTGGAATTAATCCCAAGTGCAACCGGTGGCTTCACCTTTAATAAGAACGTAGAGCTGGA